>NZ_JAGHWV010000001.1:0-28569 GCF_017746095.1 Xanthomonas sp. D-109 | reverse complement strand
GGGGTGAGGGTCGGCGCGCAGCGTCTCGCGGTGTTTGGGTGCACGAGGCTTCGCCCGTACCCTCATCCGCCCCTTCGGGGCACCTTCTCCCGAGGGGAGAAGGAAGCGCACTAGCCCCTCTCCCCTCGGGAGAGGGGTTGGGGTGAGGGTACGGCCGCCATGAAGCCCGACAGCGAAGGACATAACCATTGGTGCCGCCGACATAACGACGCGGCATTTCTGTGATGGCGTCCTATTAAGGTTAATGGAGCGGGGGAACGTTACCGCGCACACCGCATCATCCAGGAAGGGCGGATTCGAGTCGGCGCGGCGGGCCCCCGCCCCCACCACCCGAGTCGCCTTCCGCATGCACAATCATCGTTCCCTCCGCAGGCCCGCCCTGCTCGCCCTGGCACTGAGTGCCGCCCTCGCCCTGCCGCCGGCCCAGGCCCAGTCCACCACCGGCGCCGTCGCCGGCCAGGCGCCCGCCGACACCCAACGCATCCTGGTGCGCAGCGACAGCGGCCTCAGCCGCGAGGTCGCCGTCGACGCGCGCGGCCGCTACAGCGTCGGCCAGTTGCCGCTGGGCACCTACACCATCATCGCCAAGGGCGCCGACGGCAGCGTGCTGGGCAGCCGCGACGGCGTCGGCCTCACCGTCGGCGGCGTCACCGAGGTCTCCTTCGCCCCGGCCACCACCAGCCTGGCGGGCGTCCAGGTCAGTGCCGATCGCGCCGCCGCCGCGATCGACGTGAGCAGCGTGGACTCGCGCACGGTGATCAATGCCGAACAGCTGCAGCGCCTGCCGCTGGGCCGCTCGGCCGAGGCGATCGCGCAACTGGCGCCCGGCGTGGCCGGCAACAGCGGCAGCGGTACCTACATCGGCCCGACTGGCGCGCAGCTGCTCAGCTTCGGCGGCTCTTCTGCCGCGGAGAACGCCTATTACATCAATGGCTTCAATACCACCGACCCGCTGCGCGGCCTGGGCGGGCTGACCCTGCCCTACGGCAGCATCGACCAGTTGGAGGTCTACACAGGCGGCTACAGCGCCAAGTACGGGCGTTCTGACGGCGGTGTGATCAATGCCGTGGGCAAGCGCGGCACCAACGAATGGCATTTCGGCGGCCAGGCGACCTGGGAACCGGACAGCCTGCGCTCCGCGAAGAAGGACGTGTACGCGCCTGGCAACGGCGCGCTGTACCGGCCGGACAGCGAGAGCGGCTCCACCCTCAGCACCCAGAGCGTCTACGCCGGCGGCCCGCTGATCCAGGACAAGCTGTTCTTCTTCGGCGCCTACGAACTGCAACGCCAGGACGGCGATCGCTTCTACGGCGCACGCGAGACCACGCCAGGGCCGTACTACTACGACTACCAGTACCGCCGGCCGAGCTGGTACGCCAAGCTCGACTGGAACATCAGCGACAACCAACTGCTGGAGATCACTGGCGCCTCCAGCCGCTACATCACCCGCGGCACGTACTACCAGTACAGCGGCCGCGACATCGGCGCCCTGCGCGGCAACGCCGACACCACCAAGACCGGCGGCGACCTGTGGAGCGCCAAGTACACCGGCTACCTCACCGACCGCCTGACCTTCAGCGCGCTGTACGGCCAGCAGCGCACTGACGACTACAGCCGCAATCCCAGCTACAACGGCGCGCTGACCTATGTCTCCAGCCCCGGCTTCCAGAACCCGGCCTACACCGGCGGCACCCCGATCACCAACGCGCAGACCACCGCGCTGCTGATCGATCCAGCGCGCGGCAACCGCACCGACAACCTGCGCCTGGACCTGAACTACGCCATCGGCGCGCACAGCATCACCATCGGCATCGACAACCAGAACGCGCGCGCGCTCAACCGCGGTTCGGTGGCCTCCGGCGATGGCTATTACTGGATCTACGGCCAGGCCAATCCCAACGTGCCGATCAACACCGGGCTCGGCGTACCGGCCACCGGCGGCTACCCCAACGGCCAGGGCGGCTACTACGTGCGCAAGTACGTCTACAGCGCGCTGGCCTCGGTGCGCTCGGCGCAACGGGCGCAGTACGTGGAAGACAACTGGCAGGTCAACGACCGGCTGTTGCTCAACCTCGGCCTGCGCCTGGACCAGTTCACCAACTACAACCGCGACGGCGCGCCGTACATCAAGCAGACCAGCGGGCAATGGGCGCCACGGCTGGGCTTCAGCTGGGACGTCGACGGCGAAGCGCGCTTCAAGGTGTACGGCAACGCCGGCCGCTACTACCTGGCGCTGCCGCTGAACCCGGCATTCAACGCCGCCGGCGCCACCCTGGCCACCTCGACCTACTACACCTACGGCGGCATCGACGCCAACGGCTACCCGACCGGCCTGACCCAGATCTCCGGTGCGGTCTCGTCCAACAACAACTACGGCATCCTGCCCGACCCCAAGACCGTCGCCACCCAGGGCATCAAGCCCTCGTTCCAGGACGAGTTCATCCTCGGCTTCACCAAGGCCTGGGGCGACAGCTGGGTCTACGGCGCCAAGGGCACCTACCGCGTCCTGCGCAGCGGCGTGGACGACTACTGCGACAGCGATACCGTGTTCGCCGCCGCCGCGGCGCAAGGGCATACGGTGACCCTGGCCAGCAACCCGGTCAGCTGCTGGCTGATCAACCCTGGCCGGGCCAACACCTTCACCCTGGTCGACACCTCGGGCAACTACGTCAAGGTGCCGCTGAGCAACGCGCAGTTCGGCTTCCCGGCGTTCAAGCGCAACTACTACGGGCTCAACCTGTCGCTGGAGCATCCGTTCGACCAGCGCTGGTACGGCCGCCTCGACTACACCTGGTCGCGCAGCTACGGCACCACCGAGGGCCAGTTGCTGTCGGGCATCGGCCAGACCGCGGTGTCCACTACCCAGGCCTGGGACTTCGCGCAGTTGATGGAGCACACCAACGGTCCGCAGAGCAACGACCACACCCATCAGTTCAAGTTCTACGGCTACTACCAGATCAACCCCGCATGGCTGGTGTCGGCGAACTTCAAGCTGATCTCCGGTTCGCCGTTCAGTGCGCTCGGCTCCTACGGCCCCGACCACAGCGACCCCTCCGGCTATGGCATTGCCTATCACTACTACGACGGTCAGCCGGCCCCTCCGGGCAGCCAGGGCCGTCTGCCGTGGCTGCAGCAACTGGATCTCGGCGTGTCGTGGCGGCCGGCCTACGCCGACCGCAAGCTGGCCTTCACCCTGGACGTGTTCAACGTCTTCAATGGCCAGGCGACGCTGTGGAAGTATCCGTACTCGGAGACGGGCCCGGGTAACGCGGACCCGGTATACGGCGCGGCCCTGCTGCGCCAGGCGCCGCGTTCGCTGCGGTTGAGCGTCAGCTACGACTACTGATCCTCTGCGCAGCAACTCCAAGGACGCCGGCCACGCACGGCCGGCGTCCGCGGCGGCCTTCAGCCGGCGACACTGGCGGCGTACAGCCGATTGGCCAGCGCCACGATCTCCGCGGCATCCTGCACCCGCGCGCGCCAGGCTGCGGGAATGCCTTCGACACCATAGAAAGCACCGGCCAACTGCCCGCAGATCGCGGCCGTGGTGTCGGCGTCGTCGCCGAGATTGGCCGCGCGCAGCACCGCATCGGCGAAATTGTCGGTGGTCGCGAAGCACCACAACGCCGCCGACAGCGCATCGACCACGTAGCCGGTGCCGCGGATCTGCACCGCCGGCACCGCCGCATGGTCGCGGTCGACCAGCGCACGCAGGGCCGGGGTCTGCATCGGCGGCGCACCGGTTGGCTGCAGCACCTGCGCACGGTCCTCGCCGAGCAAGGCGGCACGCAGTTGGAAGGCGAACAGCTGGCTGGCGTCGAGTACCTCGGCCGCGGCATGCGTGGTGCGCGAACTGTCGGCGGCACGCGCAGCCAGTTCGTCGGGCCGCCGCGCGTAGAACATCGCCACCGGCGCCAGCCGCATCAGCGCGCCGTTGCCGGCCGCGCGCGGATCGTCGCTGCCGCTGAACGCCGGCCCGCCCTGCAGATACCGCTCCAGCGCCGCGCGCACGGTGTTGCCGATGTCGAAGCACGTGCCAGTGCTGCTCAGATAGCCGTGCCGATACCAGTTGCAGTAGCGGTTCATCTGGTCGGCGGCGTCGAAGCCCTGCCGGTACAGCAGGCTGTGCGCCAGGCACAGCGCCATCGAGGTGTCGTCGGTCCACTGCCCCGGCTGCAGCTCGAACGGGCCACCGCCGACCATGTCGTCGATCGGCGCGAAGCTGCCGGGCGCCTTGAATTCCAGCGTCGTCCCAACAGCATCGCCCACCGCCAGCCCCAGGGCGTGCCATCCATTCCCGAGCGTGCCGCGCCGCGATTGCGCGCGCCTGTGGCAAGGAAGAGCGAGGAAGTGGACGTCAGTCCACGCCCGAGCGATGACGCGGCCACGGGCGCGCGCAACCGCGGCCCTTCGGGTTGGGCCTGGCAGGCGCGCGGCCGGCGCCGCGCGGCTTGACCTGACGGCCAGTCAGGCGCTGCGCCACGCAACGCCGGCCGCGCGCCTGCCAGACCCAACGCGGCGCACTCGGGAATGGATGGCACGCCCTAGACAACCGCGGAAGCGGTCGCCGGGCGTCACCGCGCCGCTCATCGTGCGGCCCGCTGCGCCTGTTGCTCGGCCAGGGTCAGGGCGACGTTGTCGCGCAGGTAGGCCGGCTCGGCGCGTTCCGGCGCGATGCCTTCGCCGCGCGCGTACGCGGCCGCGGCCAGTGTCAGCACGTCGGCGGCATGCGGCAGCGCCTGCGCGTCGGCGCTGCGCCAGTGCGCGCCGAAGCGGCGTTGCAGGGTGCCATCGACCGCGGCCAGCCCGGTACCGACCGCGGCCCAGGCCGCTTCAAGTTCCGGTAGTACGAAGGCCTCCGGATTCATCACCTGCTCCGCGGTCAGCGCCTGCAGGCCGCCATCGGCCTGGCGCGCGTAGGCCGCGGTGTAGACCTCGCCCATGCGCGCATCGATCGCCGCCAGCACCCGCGGCGCATCGGCCGGCGCGCGCAGCGCCAGCACCTGCAGCGTGGACACCGGCAGCACCGGCAGGTCCAGCGCCAGGGCGATGCCCTGTGCCACAGCGATCGCCAGGCGCACGCCGGTGAACGCACCGGGGCCACGACTGAAGGCCACCGCATCGAGCTGGCGGCGGCCGATGCCGGCCTCGGCCAGCAGGTGTTCGGCCCACGGCAGCGCCAGTTCGGCATGCCGCCGCGGCGCCAGATCGAAGCGCTCCAGCACGCGGTCGCCGACCATGACGGCGACGGAGCAGGCTTCGGTGGAGGTTTCGAAGGCGAGCAGATTCATTGGGGGCTGGGAATCGGGAATGGGGATTGGGGAATCGGAAAAGCAAAGGCGGCGCGTCGGCTAGTTTGACGTGGCCGGTGGCGTCGCGGCCTCGGGATTATCGCCCAGCGCCGGGGCTTCGGCGGCGAAGAACTGGCGCACGTCCGCCACGTCGCGGGTGCGGGCGAACGGCGGCAGCGACTCCAGGAAGGTGCGACCGTAGGACTTGGACAGCAGGCGCGGGTCGCACAGCACCAGCACGCCGCGGTCGCGCTCGCTGCGGATCAGGCGGCCCACGCCCTGCTTGAGCGCGATCACCGCCTGCGGCAACTGCTCGTCGCGGAACGGGTTGCCGCCGTCGCGGCGGATCGCCTCCAGGCGCGCCTCGAACACCGGGTCGTCGGGCGCGGCGAACGGCAGCTTGTCGATCACCACCACGCTCAGCGCATCACCGACCACGTCCACGCCCTCGCGGAAACTGGCCGAGCCGAGCAGCACGCCGTTGCCGGAGGCGCGGAAGCGCTCGAGCAAGGTCGCGCGCGGCGCCTCGCCCTGCACGAACAGCGGCCAGGGCCCGTCGCGCAGCGCCTCGGCCGCCTCGCGCAGCGCGCGGTGCGAGGCGAACAGCAGGAAAGCGCGGCCCTGCGAGGCCTCCAGCACCGGCTGCAGCGCGGCGATCAGCGCCGTGCCGAAGCCACGCGCCGCCGGATCGGGCAGCGCCGGCAGGTAGCACAACGCCTGCCGCGCCCAGTCGAACGGGCTGGGCTGCAGCAAGGTCATCGGATCGCGCAGGCCCAGGCGGGTGGCGATGTGCTCGAACTCGCCCTTCACCGCCAGCGTCGCCGAGGTGAACACCCAGGCCGCGTGCGAGGCCTCGCGGTGCGCGCGCAGCGGCCCGGACACGTCCAGCGGCGTGCGCTGGCAGCGGAAGCCACGCGGGGTCAACTCGTACCACAGCACGTCGTTGCTCGGCGCGTCGGCTTCCGGCTCGGCTTCGAAATCCGGGATCGGCGCATCCTCGCCGAGCCAGCGGCCCAGCCGCGTGCGCAGTTCGCGCGCGCGCGCCGCGCAGGCGTCGAAGCCGGGCGAAGCCTCGCGCAGCACCGCCAACGGTTCCTGCAGCCGCGCCAGATCGGCCAGCAGCGCATCGAAACCATCGCGCACCTGCGGCTTGGCCAGCAGCCGCCACTGCGTGCCGCGCGCCGGCAGGCCTTCCATCGCCGCACGCAGTTCGCGCAGGGTCTGTTCCAGCGCCTGCGCCGGCGCCTGCAGGCTGGCCAACGCGCCGGCGACATTGCGGCTCTCGGCCAGGCAGTCGCGCGCCAGTTCCTGCAGCGGGCGCATGCCGAAGCCTTCGCCGAAGAAGTTCGCCGCCAGCTCCGGCAACTGGTGCGCCTCGTCGATCACGAAGGCCTGCGCGCCGGGCAGGATCTCGCCGAAGCCTTCCTGCTTCAGCGCCAGATCGGCCAGCAGCAGGTGGTGGTTGACCACCACCAGGTCGGCGGCCTGCGCGCGCTGCCGCGCCTGCACCACGAAGCACTCGCCCCAGAACGGGCATTCGGTGCCCAGGCAGTTGTCCACGGTGGAGGTGACCAGCGGCAGCAGCGGCGAGTCGTCGGCCAGCGCGTCCAGCTCGGCGATGTCGCCGAAGCGGGTGCGCCCGCTCCAGGCGACGATGCGCTGGAACTGCGCGACCTGCTCGCGCGCGGTGAAGCGCGGCTCGCCGCGCGCCTGCTGCAGGCGGTACTTGCACAGGTAGTTGGCGCGCCCCTTCAGCAGCGCGCTGCTCAGACCCACGCCCAACGCCGCCCGCACCCGCGGCAGATCGCGGTGGTAGAGCTGGTCCTGCAGCGCGCGGGTGCCGGTGGAGACGATGGTCTTCAGCCCCGACAACAGCGCCGGCACCAGATACGCATAGGTCTTGCCGGTGCCGGTGCCGGCCTCGGCCAGCAGCACGTCGCGCTGCTCGAACGCCGCGGCGATCGCCGCGGTCAACCGCAACTGCGCCGGCCGCGGCACGAACGCATCGAGCTGACGCGCAAGCGCCCCGCCTTCGCTGAGCGCTTCGGTGCTTGCGTGAGCTAACGACATGGGAATGGGGAGTCGGGAATAGGGAATGGTCAGAGCAGCAGCGCTACCCGCTCACTGTCACTGCCGCCGGCGGAGCGGGAAGGCGGGATGCCATCACGATGAAAAGCCGCCAGAAACGCAGCGTTTACCCATTCCCCATTCCCGACTCCCCATTCCCGGCCCTCAGTACCTCTTGATCCCCGGCACCGTGCACCCGGCGATCTGGGCGTGCGCCGAGGCGGCGTTTTCCTTCTGCCCGCGGGCCAGGCGCGCCTGTTCGATGGTCGCCCAGTGGCGGCGGCACAGCGGGCCGGTCTGCGAGCCGAGGTCGATGGCGCGCTTGGCGAAGGCTTCGGCCTGGGCGTCGTCCTTCTGCAGCAGCGCCACTTCGGCGCGGTCCTGCAGCAGCGCCGGGTCGTCCGGCACCAGCTTCAGCGCCTGGTCCAGCGCCGCGGCGGCACCGGCGAGATCGCCGGCGCTGCGCTTGCGCTTGGCGCTCTCGCGCAGATCCTCCACTTCCGGATCGCGCAGCGGCTGCACGCTCAGTTCGGTGTCGTCGGCACCGCCGCTGGCGTCGATCGCGGCGATGCGCTGCGCCGGCGTGGTGGTGTCCACCGGCGCGGCCGGGGGCGGCGGCGGCGGTGCGCTGACGCAGGAGGCGAGCAGCAGGCTGAGGGCGGCGATAGCGGGAAGACGGGAGGTCATGAGTGGTATCCGGGATCCGGGAATCAATGCGCCGGCGGCGGCGCGGCCGCATCGGCAGGCGGGTCTTTCTTCTTGTCCAGGCCGAACCAGCTGCGCCAGCCGCCGCCCTGGTGCTCGCCCTCGGCGGGCGCGGCCTCTTCCGGCAGCGCCTGCGGCGGCGTGCATGCGGCATACGCCGGCACGAAGCCGACCACGAACGGGAACTGGCGCGCGCCGGGGCAGCTCGGGTCGGTGCTGTTGTACCCCACCGGGTCCATCCACTGCCAGTCGATGCCCTTGCCCTGCACCTGCAGCGGCGCGCTCGGCAGCCGCGAGAAGATGCCCGACCACACCCGCATCGCGCCGGTGGCGCCGTACAGGCCGGTCTGCTTGTTCTGGTCGTTGCCGATCCAGATCACCGCCAGGTGATCGCCGGTGTAGCCGGCGTACCAGCTGTCCACGCCGTCGTTGCTGGTGCCGGTCTTGCCGGCCGGCGACAGCTTGCCCAGGCCATCGTTGAGCAACTGCCGCGCGGTGCCGTTGCTGACCACCTGCTGCAGCGCCATGCCGACCAGGTTGGCGGCGATGGAGTCGCCCTCCTGCGCCGGCGCGGGGGTCTTGTCGTAGCGCTTGAGCAGCTTGCCCTGCGGATCGAGCACGCCGCGCACCGCATGCAGCGGCTGGATCTCGCCGCCGGAGGCCAGGAACTGGTACAGCTGCGCCATCGCGTACGGGCTCTGGTCGGTGGCGCCGAGGATCAACGAGGGATTGACCTCGGCCTCGATGCCGGCCAGCACCTTCACCAGTTGCGACACACGTTCCGGCCCGACCTGCATGCCGACGCGCACCGTGGCCTGGTTGTAGGAATGCGCCAGCGCATCGACCACGCGCACGGTGCCGTGACTGCGCCCATCGGAATTACCCGGGCTCCAGGTGCGGCCGCGGCCCAGTTGCACGGTGACCGGCGTGTCGTCGACCCAGCTGGCCAGCGAAAAACGGTCCGGCTGCGCCAGCGCCAGCAGATACACGAACGGCTTGAGCAGCGAACCGACCTGGCGCTGCGCCTCGATCGCACGATTGAAGCCGGGCTGGGCCACGTCGCGGCTGCCGACCACCGCCAGCACTTCGCCGTTGTGGGTGTCGGTGAGCACCAGCCCGGCCTGCAGCGGCGGGCGCTTCTTGTTGGTCTCCAGCGAGGTGATGGTGCGGGTCACCGCGCCCTCGGCGTACGCCTGCGCCGACGGCGACATGCCGGTGAGCACGCTCAGCCCGGCGCCCTGCAGCGCGCTTTCGGGGTAGTCGCGCGCCAGTTGGCGCCGCACCAGGTCGACATAGGCCGGGAAGCGATTGGCCGCGACCAGGCCGGGTTCGGCCGGCACGCCCAGCGGCGCGGCCAGCGCCTTGCGGTAGGTGGGTTCGTCGATCAGTTCGCTCTCGCGCAGCTTGCCCAGCACGAAGTTGCGCCGGTCCAGCGCACGCTCGGGGTAGCGCCGCGGGTCGTAGTAGGACGGCCCCTTGACCAGGCCGATCAGCAGCGCCACCTGCTCCGGCGCCAGCGCATCGAGTTCGCGGCCGAACCAGAACTCCGCGCCCGAGGCCACGCCATGCACCGCCTGGCTGCCGCGCTGCCCCAGGTACACCTGGTTCAGATACGCCTCGAGGATGGTGCGCTTGTCGTAGCGCGCCTCCATGATCAGCGCGTACAGGATCTCGTTGAACTTGCGGGTGACGGTCTGTTCCTTGCCGATGCCGAGCAGGCCGCTGCGCGCCAGCTGCTGGGTCAGGGTGCTGGCGCCCTGCCGGCTCTTGCCGCCGGAGCGCACCATCACCCAGGCCGCGCGGACCATGCCGCTGAGGTCGATGCCGTGGTGCGAATTGAAGTCGCGGTCCTCGACCGCCTGCAGGCCGGTGACCAGCAGTTCCGGCACCTCGTCCACGCGCACCAGGCGCCGCTCTTCCTGCTTCTGCCCATACAGCGTGGCGATGCGCGCCGGATCCAGCCGCGCGGCCTTGAGCGCCTTGCGCGTCTGCGCATCGCGCAGCGCCACCACGCGCCCGCCGGCCAGGCCGACCTCGATGCGACGCGGCGCGACCCGCCCGTCGACGTCGACATAGCCGCGGCTGGCGATGGTGAAGCGGCTGCCGTCCTGCTGGTAGCTGCCGGGGCGCTCGGCGCCGGCATCGGCGCGATAGCTGGCGGCATCGAGTTCGGTCTTCAGCGTCTGCGGGTCCATCGCCGTGTCCGGCGCCAGCACCAGCGGCCGCGCGTACACACGGGTGGGAATCTGCCAGCGCAGTTCGCCGAAACGCTGGGTGACCTGTTTGTTCAGATAGACCGTGTACGGAATCAGGAAGCCCAGGCCGAGTGCGGCGGCAGCCAGGCCCCAGGTGAGTAGGCGCCTGCGCCATACGGCGGCGGGGCTGTCCAGGGCGTCGTCCTGATCGTCGGTGTCGTGATCGTCGTAGCGTCGGGGCACGGGAATGCGAGAATGTAAATTCCGCCGAGTCTAGCGCAGCCCAGCGGGCAGCGCGGCGCGACGGCCTCTTCGTTTAAGTTGGAGTGGTCCCGGATGTCGATGTCGTGGGCGAATGCGCGCTACGCCCTGAACCGCCTGGCCGGCCTGGTCCGGCGCGGCCTGACCAGCCTGCGCACGCGCGGCTGGCGCAGCACCTGGGAGCGCCTGCGCGTGCATGCGCAACCGCTGCCGCCGCCGCAGCGCGCGCTGTTCGCGGTGGAAGCGGCGCCGTTCGCGCCGTTCGCGGTGCCGAACAGTCCCGCGCCGCTGGTCAGCATCGTGATCCCGGTCTACAACCACGTCGCGCACACCCTCGCCTGCCTGCGCGCGCTGGCCGCGCATCCGCCGGCCGCGCCCTGCGAGATCCTGGTGATCGACGACGGCAGCAGCGACGATACGGCGCAGTGGCTGCCGCAGGTGGTCGGCCTGCACTACCACGTGCGCGAGCGCAACGGCGGCTTCATCGCCACCTGCAACGACGGCGCCGCGCGCGCGCAGGGCCGCTACCTGGTGTTCCTCAACAACGACACGGTGCCGCAGCCGGGCTGGCTGGACGCGCTGCTGGACACCTTCGCGCAGCTGCCGCAGGCCGGCCTGGTCAGCGCGCAACTGCTGTATCCCGACGGCCGCCTGCAGGATGCAGGCGGCGTGGTCTTCGCCGACGGCAGCGCCTGGAGCTACGGCCGCTTCGAATCGCCCGACGATCCGCGCTATGCGTACCTGCGCGACGTCGACTACGGCAGCGGCGCGGCGCTGGCGATCGAGCGCGCGCGCTTCCTGGCGCTGGGCGGTTTCGACACGCGCTACATGCCGGCGTACTACGAGGACACCGACCTGGCCTTCGCGGTACGCGCCGCCGGCTTGCGCACGCTGGTGCAGCCGGCCAGCCGCGTGGTGCACGACGAGGGCACCAGCAACGGCACCGACACCGGTAGCGGCATCAAGGCCTACCAGGTGCGCAACCGTGCGGTCTTCGCCGCCAAGTGGGCCGAGGTATTGCCGCAACACCTCGCTCCCGGCGAGGTGCCGGTGCCGGCGCTGCTGCATCGCCGGCAGCGCCAGGTGCTGATCCTGGACGAAGCGCTGCCGCAGCCGGACCGCGATTCCGCCTCGCTGCGCCAGCTCAACCTGATCCGCCTGCTGCTCGAGGAAGGCGCGCACGTGGTGTTCGTGCCCAGCGAGCGCAGCTATGCCAGCCGCCATAGCGAAACCCTGCAACGGCTCGGCGTGGAGGTGTGGTACGCGCCGTACCTGAAGAACCTCACCTGGTTCCTGCAGCAGCACGGTGCGCGCTTCCACAGCGTGCTGCTGGTGCGCCACCACGTCGCCCATGCCTGCCTGCCGCTGCTGCGCCGGTTCGCACCGCAAGCACGGCGCCTGTTCGACACCGTGGACCTGCACTACCTGCGCGAGCGCCGCGGCGCCGAACTCGCCGGCGACGCGCGCCTGCTGCGCGAGGCCGAGCGCACCCGCGCGCGCGAACTGGAGGTGATGGCGCAGGTGGACGTGACCGTGCTGGTCAGCGCGGTCGAACGCGAACAGTTGCAGCGCGAGGCGCCGCAGGTGCGCACGGCGCTGATCTCGAACCTGCACGAGGTCGCCGGCCCCGGCCTGCCGTGGGCGCAGCGCCGCGACCTGGTGTTCGTCGGCGGCTTCCGCCACGCGCCCAACGTGGACGCGGTGCGCTGGTTTCTGCAGGAAGTGTTCCCGGCGGTGCGCCTGCGCCTGCCGGAGGTGCGCTTCCACTGCATCGGCGCGGACATGCCGGAGGACATCCGCCGCCTCGGCGAGGCCACCGCCGGCGTGGAGCTGCTGGGCCACGTCCCCGAGATCGCCGCCTACATGGACGGCATGCGCATCGCCGTGGCGCCGCTGCGCTTCGGCGCGGGGGTCAAGGGCAAGGTCAACCTCAGCATGGCCCATGGCCAACCGGTGGTGGCCACCGCCTGCGCGGTGGAAGGCATGCACCTGCGCCACGGCGAGGACGTACTGATCGCCGACGAACCCGCCGCGTTCGCCGACGCCATCGCGCAGCTATACGCCGATCCGGCGCTGTGGCAACGGCTGGCCGACAACGGCCTGCGCAACATCGAAACCCACTTCTCCCTGGACGCCGCCCGCGCTACGGTGCGCGAGGCGTTCCTGGCCTGAGCGGCGGTGGCGCGCCGTTTTCTATCGCGTCGGGACTGAAGTCCCTCCCACAGTGGTGCTGCGAGCATCGCCGCTGCCTCAGGCCGTGCTGAGCAGATAACGCGCGCGCCGCAAAAGTTCACGACACGTGAGTTGTCCGAGTGCACCTGTGGGAGGGGCTTCAGCCCCGACGCATTGCAGCCTCAGCCAGCAGAAAAGCCTAACCCGTACTGCATGCACTAACGCCCAGGACTGAGGCTGCGCAAACGGCGCTCGAAGGCGGCCAGTTCCGGGGTGGCCGGGTCGATCGCGCGGGCGCGTTGCAGCGCCTGCCGCGCGAACGCGGCATCGCCGCCGCTCAGGCGCTCGTCGCCGACCGCCAGCCAGCGCTGCGCCAGACGCCGGCGCGCGGTGGCCAGGCCGTTGCCGCCCGGCGCCAGCGCGCGCCAGGCGTCGTAGCAGGCGCTCGCCGCCAGCACCCGGTTGCCGCGCATGGCATCGTCGAAACAGCGTCGCAGCGCCGCCAGCACGCGCTGCTCGGCCGCGCGCACCCGCGCATCGCGCGGCGCCAGGGTCTGCGCCGCCAGCAAGGTGTCGTAGGCGCTGGCGCCGGGCGGGGTGAGCCAGTCGCCACGCGCCTCGGCGGCCTGCAGATCGGCCAGCAGACGCTGCAGGCGCCGCTCGCGCTCGGCCGGCGACACCCGCGAAGGCGGCGTGGCCTGGCTTTGCCGGGCGCGCTGCAACGCCTGCTTCGCATCGGCCAGCGCGCGGCTGTCCGGTGCCAGGGCCTGGCCCTTGCGCAAGGCGCGCTCGGCCTCGCCGAAACGGAAATCGGCGGCGGCACGGCTCGCCTGCAACGCATAGGCCGCCGCCACCCGCTCCAGGCCGTCGCTGGCGCCGGGCGCATCCGGCACCGCCGCGTGCCACTGCGCAAACGCGTGTGCCGCCGCATCCAGGCGTTGCCGGCGCAAGGCCTGCTCGGCCTCGCGCTGCAGGCGCTCCAGCGCCCGGTTCAGTTCCGCCTGGGTCTCGGGCAGGTCGACATGGCCGGGGTCGTAGCCGCGCGCGCGCTCCACCAGCGCCGCGGCAGCGGCCAGGTCGCCGCGCGCCAGATCGCCGCGTGCGTGCTGCAGCAGTTCCGACAATGCATCCTCGCGGCCTTCCAGCGCCGTGGTGCGTTCCGGGGCGTACTCCAGCACCCGCTGGTACAGCGGCAGGGCCGCGTCCGGGCCATCGTCCAGATGCCCGTCGCGGCGCGCCTGCGCCGCCCGCTGCAGCAGTTGGTCGATGCCGGCGTGCGCGGCCTCGCGCGCGCGCAGTGCCGCCTCGATGCGGTCGGCATCGGCGCGCGGCACTTGCAGCGCGCGCGCCAGCGCCAGCGCCTCGCGCGCCTGCGGATAGCGCCCGGCGGCCAGCGCCGCACGCGCCTGCCCCAGTGCCGCACGCCCGGTCGCGGCCAAGCCGATGCGCGCCTGCATGCGGTCGCTGTCCAGCGCCAGCGCGGCTTCGAAGCGCTCGCGCGCGCCGCTGCCGTCGGCGGCGCTGAGCCGGCCCGCGCGCAGCGCCGCGTGGCCCTGATCGAGCAACTGCTGGATGCGCGTCTCCGGCCAGATCAGGTCGGCCAGCGGGCGGCGGAACACCACCACGGCCATCCCCAGCACCAGCAGCACCGCCAGCGCCCAGCGCCAGACACGCCGATCGCGCCACAGCGGCACCGGCCGCTGCCTGCGCGTGGGTTCGTCCCTGACCTGGTCCGGCGGCATGCTCACCGCGCAAGCTTAGCGTCGGCCCGATGACGAACAGCTGTGCATGGCGCCGGCCATTCCCACGGCGGGCGACCCCGCGGCCGGCGCGCCTGCGGACGCCGCACCGCCGCCCCTCAGCCCAGCCGCCGCGCCTCGTGCACGCCCGGCAGCGCGTCGAGCTTGCCGAGCAAGGTCGACAATTGCCCGTAATCGCCGACCTTCAGCCGCAGCCGCAGTTGCGCCAGGCCGCTGTCGCGCACGTTCTCGCTGTTGATCTCCAGCACGTGCGCCTCTTCCTGGGCGATCAGGTTGGTGATGTCCTTGAGCAGCCAGCGCCGGTCCACCGCGCGCACCAGCACGTCGACCTCGTAGCCGCCGCCGGCCTGGCCCCATTCCACCGGCAGCACCCGTTGCGGATGGCTGGCAGCCAGCCGCGCGAACGCGGCGCAGTCGCTGCGATGCACGGTGACGCCACGGGTGCGGGTGAGATACCCGGCGATCGGCTCGCCGGCCACCGGCTGGCAGCAGCGCGCCAGTTGCACCAGCAGATTGCCCACGCCCTGCACGGTGAACTTGGATTTGCCCAGGCCGGTGCGCCGCGCGGTCGGCCGCGGCATGGCCGGCGTCGCCGGCTGCGCCGCGGCGCGCTCGGCCTCGTGCAGCGCGCGCCCGACCTGGCTGGGGCCGACGTCGCCCAGCGCGACCTGGATGTACAGCTCCTCCACGCCATCGGCATGGAACTTCTTCGCCGCCGGCAGCAGGTCGGCCTGCTGCAGTCCCAGGCGCTTGAGCTCGCGCTCCAGCAGGTCCTTGCCGGCCTGCACGTTGCGCGCGCGGTCCAGCTTGTGGAACCAGGCGCGCACCTTGTCGCGCGAACGCCCACTGGCCAGGTAGCCGTTGGCCGGCAGCAGCCAGTCGCGGCGCGGCTCGGCCTCCTTGCCGGTGAGGATCTCCACGCGGTCGCCGCTGCGCAGCTTGTGGGTCAGCGGCACGATGCGGTTGTTGACCTTGGCGCCGCGGCAGCGGTGCCCGACCATGGTGTGCACGTGGTAGGCGAAATCCAGCGGCGTGGCGCCCTGCGGCAGGTCGATCACCTCGCCCATCGGGGTCAGCGCATACACCCGGTCCTCGACCAGCTCCGCGTCCAGTGCCCCGGCCAGGCCGCCCTGCTCGCCGTCCTGCGACTGTTCCAGCAGTTGCCGCATCCAGGTGATCTTGCGGTCGAAGGCCTTCTCCGCGCCCTTGCCGCCTTCCTTGTACTTCCAGTGTGCGGCCACGCCCAGCTCGGCCTGCGCATGCATGTCGTGGGTGCGGATCTGCACCTCGATCGTGCGGCCTTCCGGGCCGACCACCGCGGTGTGCAGCGAGCGGTAGTCGTTGGCCTTGGGCCGGGCGATGTAGTCGTCGAACTCGCTGGGCACCGGCGCCCACAGCGCATGCACCACGCCCAGCGCGGCATAGCAGGCGGCGACGTCGTCGACCATCACCCGCACCGCGCGCAGGTCGTACAGCTGGTCGAAGGCCAGGCGCTTCTTCTGCATCTTCCGCCAGATGCTGTAGATGTGCTTGGGCCGTCCGCTGATCTCCGCGCGCAGGCCCTGCTCGGCCAGCGCCTTGGACAGGATCTTCTTGACCGCCTCGATGTAGCGCTCGCGCGCCACCCGGCTCTCGTCGACCTCGCGGGCGATGCGCCGGTAGGTGTCAGGTTCCAGGTGCCGGAACGCCAGATCCTCCAGCTCCCATTTCAGTTGCCAGATGCCCAGGCGGTTGGCCAGCGGCGCGTGGATGTCGCGGGTCAGCTGCGCCAGCGCGCGGCGCTGCGCCTCCGGCGCCTTGTCGGCCACGCGCATCTGCGCCAGTTGCCGCGCCAGCAGGATCGGCACCACCCGCAGATCCTGCACGATCGACAGCAGCAGCCGGCGCAGGCCTTCGCTGTTGCGCCCGGCCTCGCGCCCGGCATGCAGCGCCCACACCGGGTCGGCGGCGTCCTGCGCCTCCAGCAGACCGGCCACCGCCTGCGCCCGCGCCGGTGGCGCAACCGGCAGCTGCGGCAACTGTGCGCGCAAGGCCGGCAGGTCGAACAGCAGCGCGGCCAGCAGCGACGCCTCGTCGGCGGACAGCAGCGCCAGCGCGTCCAGGGTGTCGGCCAGCACCGGCCACGGCAGCCGCGGCAGCGGCTCGGCCTGTGCCTGCCAGGCCTGCAGCAGCGCCGCGCGCAGGGCGGGCGCCAGGGTCGCGGCCGACGGGCGCTGCAGCAACGCCTCCAGGCCGGAGTGGACGGTGTGGTTCAAGGACGGACGCAGTCGACGAAACGGTGCCGCCTACACTAACGCGCTTGTGCGCGTTCTCACAATTGCGCCGGCCGCGCGCGGGGGGCGCCCGGCGGATACGCACCGCCGCGTCACTGTGATCCGGTTGCGACTTGCGGCGGTTTTACCGGAATTTCACAACCGCCCAAATCCCCGCGCCTATGCTCGAACGCGACGGCGACCCGCTGCAGTCTGCATGCGCCGCTGCCGTCGTCCCTGGACCGACTCGAAGAGGAACGCACATGAAGAAGTGGAACAAGCCTGTGATCCGCGAGATCTGCGTCGGCGCGGAAATCAACTGCTACGCCTCCGGCGAGCTCTGACCCGCGCACTCCTCCCTTCCCACGACCGAAGCGCGACCGGCCAGGCGCCATCAACGGAGACCGGATGCACCTCATCGTTTTGGGATCGGCGGCAGGCGGAGGGCATCCGCAGTGGAACTGCCACACGCCCGCGAGCCAACGCGCGTGGCAGCAACACCCGGGTGCCCAACGCCGTACCCAGGCCAGCATCGCGGTCAGCGTCGACCGCCAGCGCTGGCTGCTGATCAACGCCTCACCCGATTTCCGCCAGCAGGTGCTGGCCTCGCCGGCGCTGTGGCCGCAGCGCGACCAGCGCCATTCGCCGATCGAGGCGGTCCTGCTGACCAGCGGCGAGATCGACCATATCGCCGGGTTGCTGTCGATGCGCGAAAGCCAGCGCTTCGACCTGTACGCGAGCAGCCGCGTGCTCGACCTGCTGGCGCAGAACCCGGTGTTCGACGCGCTGCACCCGGCCTACGTGCACCGCCATCCGTTCGCCCTGGACACACCGCTGTCGCTGCTCGGCCTGCAGGTCACGCCGTTCGCGGTGCCGGGCAAGGTGCCGCTGTTCATGGAATCCCGCCACAGCGGCGACCTGGCCGGCTCGGCCGAGGAGACGCTGGGCCTGACCATCGACGACGGCACGCACCGCCTGCACTACATCCCCGGCTGCGCGGCGCTGACCGACGCGTTGCGCGAGCGCCTGCGCGGCGCCGAACTGGTGTTCTTCGACGGCACCCTGTGGCGCGACGACGAGCTGGTGCAGTTGGGCATCAGCGCCAAGACCGGCCAGCGCATGGGCCACATGAGCATCGACGGCGAGGCCGGCACCCTGCGCGCCTTCGCCGACCTGGGCGTGGCCCGCAAGGTCTTCATCCACATCAACACCACCAACCCCATCCTCGATGCCGGCTCCGCCGAGCGCGCCACCGTCGCCGCGCACGGCTGGGACGTGGCCCACGACGGCATGGAGATCGCGCTGTGACCCCTGCCACCCCATCGCCTGCGAGACCGACCCCGTGAGCGCACTGCTGAGCCCGGAACAACTGGAAACCGCGCTGCGCGGGATCGGCGCGCGGCTGTACCACGACCAGCACCCCTTCCACGCCCTGCTGCACAGCGGCCGCCTGAACCGCGGCCAGGTCCAGGCCTGGGCGCTGAACCGCTACGAGTACCAACGCTGCATCCCGCTGAAGGACGCGGCGATCCTGGCGCGGATGGACGACCCGGCGCTGCGCCGCATCTGGCGCCAGCGCATCGTCGACCACGACGGCAGCGCCGAGGGCGAAGGCGGCATCGCCCGCTGGCTGCACCTGACCGACGCGCTGGGACTGGATCGCGACCTGGTGCAGTCCGGGCGCGGCCTGCTGCCCGGCACCCGCTTCGCGGTGCAGGCCTACCTGCACTTCGTGCGCGAGAAGAGCCTGCTGGAAGCGATCGCCTCGTCGCTGACCGAATTGTTCGCCCCCGGCATCATCGGCCACCGCGTCGCCGGCATGCTGCAGCACTACGACTTCGTCTCGCGCGAGGCGCTGGCGTACTTCGAGCATCGCCTGCACGAGGCGCCGCGCGATTCGGACTTCGCCCTGGACTACGTCAAGCGCCACGCCGACACCATGGAGAAGCAGCAACTGGTGCAGGACGCGCTGCGCTTCAAGTGCGGCGTGCTGTGGTCGCAACTGGATGCGCTGCACTTCGCCTATGTGCAACCGGGCGTGGCCTGGCCGGACGCGTTCGTCCCGGACACTGCGCAGGCTGCGGCATGAGCGCGCTGGACGCCAGCAGCCAGCCGCGGCTCGCCGCCGGCGTCCGCCTGCAGCACGACCGCACGCGCGACCAATGGGTGCTGCTGGCGCCGGAGCGGGTGATCGAACTGGACGCCATCGCCCACGCCATCGTCTCGCGCTGCGACGGCGCGCGCAGCCTGGCGGCGATCGCGGCGGAACTGGCCGCCGAATTCGAGGCCGACCCGGCCGAGGTCGAACACGACGTGCGCGAACTGGCGCAGCAGTTGCACGCCAAGCGGCTGCTGCGCGCATGAACGCCCCGGTGCCGCCGCCGCTGTCGATCCTGCTGGAGCTGACCCATCGCTGCCCGCTGGCCTGCCCGTATTGCTCCAACCCCATCGCACTGGCCGGCCTGCGCGAGGAACTGGACACGGCCGGCTGGCGCTCGGCGCTGGACCAGGCCGCGGCGATGGGCGTGCTGCAGGCGCATTTCTCCGGCGGCGAACCGATGCTGCGCAAGGACCTGCCCGCACTGGTGGCGCATGCGCGTGCACTGGGCCTGTACAGCAACCTGATCACCTCCGGCGTGGCCGGTGGCGCGCCGATGCTGGCGGACCTGGCCGCGGCCGGGCTGGAACACGTGCAGTTGAGCGTCCAGGACGCCGACGCCGCCGGCGCCGACCGCATCGCCGGCTACCGCGACAGCCTGGCCAAGAAGCGCGCCTTCGCCGCGGCGGTGCGCGCGCTCGACCTGCCGCTGACGATCAACGCGGTGATCCACCGCCACAATGCCGAACGCGTGCCGGCGATGATCGAGCTGGCGCTGGAACTGGGCGCCGAACGCCTGGAAGTGGCGCACACCCAATACTACGGCTGGGGCCTGCGCAATCGCGCCGCGCTGATGCCCAGCCGCGCGCAGATCGACGCCACCGTGGCCGCGGTGGATGCCGCCCGGCTGCGCCTGCAGGACCGCCTGCACATCGACTTCGTCACCCCCGACTACTACGCGCACCGGCCCAAGGCCTGCATGGGCGGCTGGGGCCAGCGCTTCGTCAACATCTCCCCGCGCGGCGACGTGTTGCCCTGCCACGCCGCCGAGACCTTGCCGGACATGCGCTTCGAGAGCCTGCGCACGCGCCCGCTGGCGGCGATCTGGGAAGACGGCGAGGCCTTCGTGCGCTTCCGCGGCAGCGCCTGGATGCCGCAGGTCTGCCAGGAGTGTCCGAAACGCGAAATCGACTGGGGCGGCTGCCGCTGCCAGGCGCTGGCGCTGAGCGGCGATGCCGCGACCCTGGACCCGGTGTGCGAACGCGCCCCGGCGCACGCGGCGCTGCAGGCGCTGGCACAGCGCGAAGCCGCTGCGCCGGCCCCACCGTTCGTGTACCGGCGGCCGCCGCGCACGCCGGCCACCGCCGCGGCCGCCGACGACTGAGCTGCCGCGGCCGCACCGCCAGCGGCGCCCGCCACGCCGTGCGTGGTCATGCGCGCGCAGGCGCCTCCCTCATCCCGAAAGCAAGTCGCAGTCCTGCAACCCTGCGCAGGCATCCTTCGTAAAGCACAAGGCATGCAGCCATGCTAAGCAGCAGGATGACGATGTATTTGATCCATGGCGCCCACGCGCATTGGACGACGTAGTAGCCGATCATGACAATGATCGTCTGGTGCAGGATGTAGAAGGGATAGCTGGCGTCCTTCGCCCAGGCAAGCACGCTGTTTGTACGGGACAGATAGCGGTACCCGTAGCCGAGAAACACCATCTGCCATAGCCAGGTGAAGAGATTGGCGCCGATGCTGTCGATCAGCGAGCCGTGCTGGATGACGCCCGTGGTGAGCGCCCAGATCAGCAGGAAGAATGTCGCCAGACCCACGGCGAGCGACCACCTGCGGACATCGGCGAGCCACTGCCAGACACCGGGCATGGATGCCATGACGTATCCGTAGGCCGTCAGCAGCAGGTAGTGGTTGAAGATGTACCAGTCGCTGACGAGATTGTGCGCCTCCGGGAAGCGCAGTTTCAGCAGGGCTTCGTTGATGCCGAGAGGAATCCCCAGCAGAAAGAGCCAGGTCCCTGGCGCGATGGGTTTTGCCGATCGCTTCCACCACAGCATGACGGGGAGCAGCAGCAGGACGTAGGCGTAGAGGTACAGGATGAACCACAGGTGGTGCCAGCTAAAGTCCCCAGCCGGGTAGAAATGCAACTGCAGAACGCGGGTCAGGTAGAAATCCAGATAGCCTCCATGCCATTGCCCATGCAGCAGCCGTTCGTAGTAGATCTGCGGCGGGACGACCACGAACATGCCGACGATCAGCGGCAGGAGCAGTTTCTTCGTCCGTTCCTGCAGGAACGCCGCTGCACTGCGCCGCTGCAGCGCGAACCACATGCCGGCCCCGGCGATGACGAACAACAACGGCATGCGCAAACGGTGGGCGATATCCATCGGCCACTGCAGCGACGGGATGGTCTGGCTGTTGACGACATGCCAGCCCCAGCCGACGAAGATCATCCCGGTATGGAAGAAGAAGAGCACGAAAATGGCGATGACGCGCAACCAGTCCAGGAACTCGTAGCGTTCCTGCGGGTGGGTGGTGGCAAGCATGGATGGAGTCCCCTGTCTCGGCGATACCCGGGAGCCTGAGCCAACGGCAGCTGGCCAGCAGCGGCTTTGGGGCGGACGGAGGCCCGCCGGGGCGAGGCGGACGCTACCAGCCCATGCGGGCGAACAGGGCGTCGCGATAGCGCCGGCTGAGCCGCAGGGTGCGGCCGTTGCGGAGATGGAGTTCGTAGTCGCCCTTGAACAGCGGCGTGAGCGACACGATGCAGGCGAGGTTCGCCGCGGCCGACCGATGGATGCGGACGAAGTGCTGTTCGCCCAGCTGCGCCAGCAGATCCTGCAGCGTCCGGCGCATCAGGTAGCTGCGCGCGGCGGTATGCACATGCACGTAGTTGCCGTCCGCTTCCAGCCATTCTATCGATGCCGCATCGATCAGCTGCAGCCGCTCGCCGTCGGGCACCAGCAGGCGCTCGCATCTCGGACTGCGCGCGCGTCCCATCGCCACCGCGGCGGCTCCGGACGCGTGCGCGTTCAGCCGCTCGCGCACGCGCTGCACGGTATGCGCGAGCCGGTCACGGTCGTACGGCTTGAGCAGGTAGTCGATCGCATTGAGGTCGAATGCCTTCACGGCATGCACGTCGAAGGCGGTCACGAACACGATCAGCGGCGCGCTCGACGGCTCGAGCTGCGCCGCCACCTGCAGTCCCGAGAGCGTGGGCATCTGGATGTCGAGAAAGGCCACGTGCGGGCGCAGCTGCTTGATGCACAGCGCCGCAGACAATCCGTCCTCGGCCGATCCGACCACGGCGATGCCGGGTTGCTCCGCCAACCAGCGCTCGAGCTTTTCGCGGGCCGGCGCTTCGTCGTCGGCGATCAGGACGCGGATCATCGCGCGATCTCCGCCAGCGGGATCGAGACGCGTGCGGCCACGCCATCGCCCTCGTTGCGGACGATCAAGGATGCCGCATGGCCGTAGAGGATGCGCAGACGCTCCCGGCAGTTGCGCAATCCCACTCCGCCATGCCCCTCCTGCATCGGCAGCAGGGAGCCGGAGTTGTGCACCTCGATGTACAGCGAACCGCCTTCCGCCCGCGCACTGACCGCGATGTCGATGCGTGCCAAGGTCGGCTCGACGGCATGCTTGAAGGCATTCTCGAGCAAGGGCTGCAGCAGGAGTGCCGGAATGCTGGCGTGCAGCAGCGCGGGATCCACCTGCCAGGTCAACGTCACCCGATCCCGGAACCGCTCGCGCATGATCTCCGCATACAGCTCCAGCGTACGCAGTTCCGCGGACAGCGGTGTCATCTCGCTCTCGATGGTCCCGAGGCTGGTGCGCAGCAGATCGCCCAGTGCCGCCAGCAGGCGATCGGCCCGTGCCACGTCGATATGCATCACCGACGAGACGGTATTGAGCGCGTTGAACAGGAAATGCGGCCGCAGCTGCCCCTGGAGGCGCGCCAGCTGCGCCTCGGCCAGCGCCTTCTGCGTTTGCAGCAGGCGATTGCGCTGCAGCTGCCACTGGTCGTAGGACTCGAGCCCGAACAGAATCCCCAACCACAGGCCCACGAAGACGCTCAGCTTGGTGGTCTCGTACACGAAGAGGTAGCGCCAGCTCGGGTGCGTATAGGTCAGGTCCAGTGCGTTATAGACCCCGTGCCGGATCGCATACACCGCGGCGACGAAGGTGACGGCAACCACCGGCAACCAGCGCAGGTAGCTGCCGAACCAGAGCAGCGGCTTGTCCAGGTGAACCGCATAACGGCCGCGCACCCGGAAGGCGAGCCACATCCAGCCGGTCGCGACCAGCGCGGAACTTCCCTCCCACAGCACCTGTTCCCACCAGTGAGTGAGCGGATTGCGCAGGCCCTCCTGCACGGACACGCCGATCATGAGCAGCCAGAACGCGGTCCA
This sequence comes from Xanthomonas sp. D-109, assembly GCF_017746095.1. Classification (NCBI taxonomy): domain Bacteria; kingdom Pseudomonadati; phylum Pseudomonadota; class Gammaproteobacteria; order Lysobacterales; family Lysobacteraceae; genus Xanthomonas; species Xanthomonas sp. D-109. The sequence goes on along the minus strand of NZ_JAGHWV010000001.1, from coordinate 5,353 downwards.
CAACACGATCAGGACGTTCCGGGTGAATGCCGCGCCGTTGGCGGCGTGGGCACTGGCCGCCGGGGAGTGAGATGGCGCGTTCATCGTGGGCAAGTGTACCCATGGCCATGCACCCGGGCGTGGCCTGTGGGACGAGCGGGACCGGCGAGGGACGAAAGGGTCGATCGCCGGGGCAAGCGCCGTCGCGCCGCATCGGCGCGTCGCAGCCGCGGCCGAACCCGGCGAGGACCGAGCGGCCGCCACCGGCGCCAGGCGCAGTGCCGGCGCCGCGTGCATGCGACTACACTACGCCGCATCCCACCGCCCGGATCCCCGCCATGTCCCTTGCGCGTCTCGCTCCCCTGGTCTTGTGCGCGGCGCTCGCCGTGTCCGCTACCCCGGCGCTCGCCCAGCGCACCGTCTCCGGCGATCTGCAGACGCAGATGTCGCCGCAGGAGTTCAAGGCGGCCGGGTTGGACAAGCTCTCGCCACAGGAACTGGCCGCGCTGAACGACTGGCTGCAGGGCAAGGTCGCCAAGGAAACCGCGGTGGCGCTGGAAAAGGCCAAGGAAGAAGGCCGCCGCGAGGTGATCACCAAGAACCGCGGCTTCTTCGACTTCGGCAGCGCCGAGCCGATCGAGAGCACCCTGGTTGGCGACTTCACCGGCTTCGGCAAGGGCCGCAAGTACGTGCTGGCCAACGGCCAGGAGTGGGAACAGACCGAGGCGGCGAGCCTGTCCAGCGTGCACCTCACCGCGCCCAAGGTGAAGATCACCCCCGGCATCGCCGGCGTCTGGTACATGCAGGTCGGCACCTACAACACCCGCGCCAAGGTCCGCCGCGTCAAATAGGGTCGCGCGCCGTGAACATGCGTCCGCGGCCGGGACTGGCCGACGCCTCGCACAGCCTCGCCGACGCGCTGCGCCGGCGCCTGCGCGCCAGCGATGTCTGGTTCATCGCCCTGGCCCTGCTGGTCGGCGTGATCGCCGGCCTGCTGACCCTGTTGCAGAGCAGCCTGGCGCACGGCGCGCAGGCCCTGCTGTACGGCCTGGAGGCCGACGAGCGGCTCAGCGCCATGTCCGAACTGAGCGTGCACCAGTTGCTGGTGCTGCCGCTGGGCGGGCTGCTGGTCGGCCTGCTGGGCATGGCCGCACGCGCGCGCAAGCGACAACTGGTCGACGCCGTCGAAGCCAACGCGCTGTACGGCGGCCGCATGTCGATGCGCGACAACCTGATCGTCTCCGTGCAGACCCTGTTCTCCAACGGCGTCGGCGCCTCGGTCGGCCTGGAGGCGGCGTACACGCAGATGGGCGCCGGCAGCGGCTCGCACCTGGGCCGGGTGCTGCGACTGCGCCGCGCCGACATCCGCACCCTGGTCGGCGCCGGTGCCGGCGCAGCCATCGCCGCTGCGTTCGGTGCGCCACTGGCCGGGGCGTTCTACGCCTTCGAGATCGTGATCGGCGCGTACTCGCCATCGGCGCTGGCGCCGGTGGCGGTGGCCTCGCTGGGTGCGGTGTTCGTGTCGCAGCTGGCCGGGGTGCAGCCGTACCTGCTGCCGGCCTCGGCGGCCTCGGCGCTGGAGGCGCGCGACTACGTGCTGTACGCGCTGCTGGGCGTGCTCTGCGCCCTGCTGGCGGTGGCGGTGATGCGCCTGATCGGCGCGATCGAACAGGCGATCAACCGCAGCCCGCTGCCGCGCTGGGCACGCCCGGTGGCCGGTGGCCTGCTGCTGATCCCGCTGGCGCTGATCACGCCGCAGGTGCTGTCCTCCGGGCATGGCGCGCTGCACCTGGACCTGACCAGCCCGACCTCGCTGCGCTGGCTGGGCATCCTGTTGCTGCTCAAGTGCCTGGGCTCGGCCATCTCGCTGGGCTTCGGCTTTCGCGGCGGCCTGTTCTTCGCCTCGCTGTTCATGGGCTCGCTGGTCGGCGGGCTATTCGCCGGCGTGCTCAATCTCGGCAGCGGCATGGCCCTGGTCGACGGCACCGCCGCGTCGCTGGCCGGCATGGCGGCGATGGCCGCTGCGGTGATCGGCGCGCCGATGACGATGGCGATGCTGGTGCTCGAGGGCACCCACGACTTCGTGCTGGCCAGCGCGGTGATGGTGGCGGTGCTGGTGGCCAACACCATCGTCCGGCAGATCTTCGGCTACTCGTTCTCGACCTGGCGCCTGCACCTGCGCGGCGAGACCATCAAGAGCGCGCGCGACGTCGGCTGGGTCAAGCACCTCAGTGCCGGGCGGATGATGCAGAAGGACGTGCATCCGCTGGCCGCCACCATCAGCGTGGCCGAATTCCGCCGCCGCTTCCCGCTCGGCTCCGGCACGCGCGTGGTGCTGGAGGACGAGAGCGGCCATTACGCCGGCCTGGTCACCCTGGCCGCCGCCTACGCCGACGGCGTCAACGCCGACGCAGCCATCGTCGACTACGCCGGCAACCGTGACGTGGCCCTGCCCGCCGACACCGACGTGGTCACCGCCATGCGCCAGTTCGACCTGACCCAGAGCGACGAACTGGCGGTGGTCGACGAGCAGGGCAAGGTCCTGGGCGTGCTCAGCGAAAGCTTCGTGCGCAAGCGCTATGCCGAGGAACTGGACAAGCGCCAGCGCGAGCTGATGGGCGAGCGGGTGGATGATTGAGGGGCGGGGATTGGGGAGTGGGGAGTCGCTGGATTGCTGTCGGCTGAGACATCGAGGGGCGTGATCGCACCTCTCTTGTCGTAGGAGCGGCTTCAGCCGCGACGCATGGCGCCACGACGGTCGCGGCTGAAGCCGCTCCTACCCCACACCGGCAAGATGCTGCTGCGTCGACGCTTGGCTCCCCGAAAGACGTGCCATTACCGCGCAACTCGCTTGCCCTCCACACGGCGCAACTTTCTTGTGCAAGGGCTTCAGTCCCGACGCTTTTTGCGGCAATGCGTCGGGACTAAAGTCCCTCCCACAACGGTCGCCGTGACCACTCCACGCGGGGCATCTCCCTTTGTGGGAGGGGCTTCAGCCCCGACGCATTACCGCCGGAGCGTCGGGAATGCAGCGCACCTTCAATCATCCTGGGGCGTACGCGTAGGAGCGGCTTCAGCCGCGACGAGGCCTTGCTGGGAACGCCGTCGCAGCTGAAGCCGTTCCTACAGATGCAATGCCGCGTATGACGAACCCGGGTGATGAGACTCCCTGAAGCCCCTCCCACAGTTGCAAACGCAAACACCCAGGCCACGGATAGCAGAAACAGCGCGGGAATCCCGCCACCAATCCCCAATCCCGAATCCCGAATCACCGCAGTTGCGCCACCCGCTGCGCCAGCTTCTTGGCCGAAATGCCGGCGCGAGCACCCAGCTCCTGGGCGAACAGCGACACGCGCAGTTCTTCCAGATCCCAGCGCAGCGCCTGCCAATCCGGCGTGTCGCCGCGTCCGGCCGCGGCCGCCTCGGCCAGTGCGTCGACGAACGGCTTCAGCTCCAGCATCCGCGCCTGGTCGCGGGCGGGATCGCGCTTGGCGCGCTCGGCGCGCAGGATCATCGCGCGCAGATAGCGCGGGAACTGCGCCAGGGCCGTGGCCGGGGTTTCGCGCAGGAAGCCCGGGTGCAGCAGGGCCGCCAGTTGCGCGCGCAGGTCGTCGAGGTTGCCGCTGGCCCAGCCCATCAGCGGCGATTCCAGTTGCGGCTTCAGCTCCGCCGCCGCACCCATGATCGCCTCGGCCAGCTTCAGCCGCTCCATGGCCTCGCCGAACAGCTGCTTGGCGGCGGCATCGCGACGCTGGGCGAAACTGTCCGCATCGCGGATCGCCTCCAGCCCCTGCTCCAGCAGCGCGTTCAACGCCGCCTCCACCAAATCGCCGCGCAGGCGTTCCTGCGATTCGATCGCCGCGTACAACAGGCCGGTCTTGGGCGACACCGGCAACTGCTTGCGCGCCTGCTTGCCCTTGTCGGCCAGGGCGATCTCCAGCAACCGGCGCACGCCGCGCGGATGCGCGGCCTCGGCCTGCGCGCGGTCGGCGAAGATGCGCAGCGCGGCGCTGTCGGCCTCGTCCACCAGCGCCGGATACGCCGGCACGCCGGCTTCGCCCGGCACCTGCAGCGGAATCGGCGTGGCCGGGAATTCGCGCAGCCCGGTCGCGGCCATGGCGCGGCCGGCGCGCGCGGCGAAGGCCTGTCCGGCACGCTCGCCGAAGCGCGCACGCAGCGCGTCCAGGTCGCGCGATTCGGCCAGCACCTTGCCGGCCTCGTCGCGCAGGCGCAGGTTCATGCGCAGATGCGGCTCCAGCGTGCTCTCGTCGAACTCCAGCGCACTCAGCGGCGCACCGGTGGCACGCTGGAGGAACCGCGCGAGCTCGCCGCGGATGTCGTCGGCGCTGGACTGCGGGAACGCCTCGTAGAACGCACGGGCGAAATCCGGCGCCGGCACGTAGTTGCGGCGCAGCGCCTTGGGCAGGCTGCGGATCAGCGCCGCCGCCTTGTCGGCGACGAAGCCCGGCGCCAGCCACGACAGCCGCGCCGGATCCAGCGCGTTGAGCAGGTGCACCGGCACTTCCAGGGTCACGCCGTCGTCGGCCGCACCCGGTTCGAATCGGTAGTGCAGCGGCAGCCGCGCATCGCCCAGCGGGAAGTACGTGGGATAGCGCTCGGCCGCGCTGCCTTCGCCCGGCAGCAGATCGGCCAGCGACCAGTGCAGCGCGCGCCGCTGCTCCGGCGCCAGCGCCTTCCACCAGGCGTCCAGGCCGGAGGCGGAATGGATCTCGCCGGGAATCCGGTCCAGGTACCAGCGCGCCTGCCAGTCCTCGTCGGCGACGATGCCGGCGCGGCGCAGCTTGGCCTCTTCCTCATGCGCCTGCGCCAGCACTTTCTGGTTGTCGGCGACGAAGCTGGCGCGGGTGTTGATCTCGCCCGGCACCAGGCCCTGGCGCACGAACAGCTCGTGCGCACCGGGTGGATCGATGCGGCCGTAGTGCACCGGCTTCTTCGGCGCCAGCACCAGCCCGAACAGGCTGATCTGCTCGGAGGCCAGCACCTGCCCCTGCGCGCGCGACCAGTGCGGATCGAAATGCTTGCGCGCCAGCAGGTGCGGCAACTCGGCGATCACCCAATCCGGCTCGATCGCCGCGTTGGTCAGGCCCCACACCTTCTGGGTGTCGAGCAGCGTTGCCGGCAGTACCCACGGCGGCGGCTTGCGCGCCAGCGTCGAGCCGGGGAACAGCAGGAAGCGGCGCTGCCGCGACGCCAGGAAATCGCCCTTCTCGGTGCGGTGGCCGACCTGGGTCGGCAGCCCGGCCAGCAAGGCGCGGTGCAGCGCCTGGTAGGCGGCGGCGCGCTCGCGTTCGCTGGCGCGCGGCGCCTCGCCCGACTCGGCGGGCGCCGGTGGCGGAGCCGCCGGTGCGGGCGT